>NZ_CP107052.1:2167500-2176471 GCF_025736875.1 Candidatus Kirkpatrickella diaphorinae | reverse complement strand
CTTCCCACCAGCTTCGATTTTTGAGGTACCACGCAACGGTCAGCCTGATCCCCGTTTCGAAATCATGTTTCGCTTTCCAGTCGAGAGCGCCTTCTGCGTGGCTCGGGTCGATTTCATAACGGAAATCATGCCCCGGGCGGTCCTTGACGAAAGTAATCAGGCGCTCCCGCTTGCCCTGCGGATCGGGGGAAATCTCGTCAAGCACATGGCAGATTGCCTTGACAACTTCGAGATTCGACCTTGGTTGCCGCGCGCCGATCGCGTAAGTTTCTCCGGGAATGCCGCGCTCAACAGCGCGCACGAGGGCCTCTGCATGGTCATCGACAAAAAGCCAGTCCCTGACATTGCTGCCCTCTCCGTAGACCGGAAGGGGGCGTCCCTCAATCGCGTTGATTGTTACGAGCGGGATGAGCTTTTCAGGGAAATGCCAATATCCATAATTATTCGTTGTGTTCGTGGCAAAACTGGGCAGGCCATAAGTATGGTGCCACGCACGGACGAGTTGATCGGACGAGGCTTTCGAGGCCGAATATGGACTGCGCGGATCATAAGGCGTCGTCTCCGTAAAAGGCGGCGCATCCGGCGCGAGATGCCCAAACACCTCATCCGTTGAGATATGATGAAATCGGAAACTTTTCTGCCGGGCGGGATCCATCTGCTGCCAATAGCGTCGCGCAGCTTCTAGCAACGTGAAAGTGCCGACAATATTGGTCTCGATAAAGGAGCGCGGCCCATCGATTGAACGATCGACATGGCTTTCAGCCGCGAGATGCATCACCGCATCGGGCTGATAGGTCGAGAAAACGCGATCCAGCCCCGCGCCATCCAAAATATTGAGTTTTTCATGCCGGTAACGCGGGTCCGACGCAGCGGGACCGACGGAATCCTCTGTCGCGGCGTAGGTCATGCAATCGACATTGACAACCGAATGCGTCGTCGACTGGATGAGATGTCGAACAACCGAAGATCCGATGAAACCACAACCGCCTGTAAGTAGAATAAGCAAATTCTTTTCCCGCGAAACGATTATTGTTAGAACAATGCCCTGACCGTCTGGAGGCCCCGTTTCACGCTCATTCCCCGCGCCCACCGCCCTGATGGAGGGGTGCACATGGCAATCAACAGAACGGATACCCTTGCGCAGAACGCCAACGCGATTATTACGACGTCAACAGACGCTTAATATACACACATTATGGATTCGTTAAATGAGTTGCACCTTTTTTAATTGTGTTCGTGACATATTTTTTCTTCTCGATTTTGATGTCGCATCATGACATCGCATGGACATTTTCTTGACGCTTTCGGATTGGCCGAGGGGCCGACGCGATTTTGGCTGATCCGTCACGCTATCGTGGACGAAGCGGCGCGGCGTAAACTTTATGGCACGGTTGATGTGGCGCTGTGCCCTGACCATCTTCAGGGGCAGAAAGCCTATTATGCGCGCCTCGCCCGACGCCTTCCGGTAAACGCCATCTGGTACAGCTCGCCTTTGACCCGCACGCGTGACACGGCACAGGCGATATTTGAGAATGGCTATGGCACACGGGACGTGACGATTGAGGGGCGGTTCATTGAGCAGTCGCTCGGTAACTGGCAGAATCTTCTGCTGGAGGACGTGCCGCAGAAATTGCAACAGAAGCCGCACCCATTTTGGTCGCTTTCCGCAACTGAATGCCCCCCCGGAAGGTGAGAGCATGTTGGATGTCTGCGCCCGTGTCGGACACGCTCTTGACGACCTTTCGGAGAAACATGCGGGGAAGGATATTGTCGTTGTCAGCCACGGCGGCGCCATCCGTGCCGCAATCGCCCACGCGTTGAAACTGCATCCTGAGACCGCCTTGCATTTCTGCATTCAAAATCTATCTGTGACGATCATTGAGCACATAGAAGGTGTGTGGCGGCTTGTGACATCCAATGAGATCCAGAATCTGGGTTGACACCGCGCCGAACAATCGGACCTCGATGAGGAACGGGCGGATTTAACAATAATCCGCCCGCTTCAAAATCTCAGGAAATAGAAAAGTCCGACAATTTAAGGTCAGTAACGCCAAGGAAAGTAACGCGCGCATTGCCGTCAACGAGGATAGACGTGTTACCGCCCGAAATCGTCGCCGTATTCAGGAGTTTTTGCGCAGCTTCTGTCGCATTCGCCGGACGATAGGAATAAAGGAAAAACTGGTTGTTCGCGGCGCGGAAGTCGGTGATGTAGAAGTCGCCCGCCGTGTGGTTGACAAGCATTCCGAACTTGTTGCCGGCACCGGTTCCGCCAGTGACGGTTGCGGCGACGTGGCTCGTATTGACGCCTTTGAACGCTGTTCCGAAGTAGAAACTGTCCGACCCCGTCCCGCCAACGATTGTTTGGTTGCCGGCACCTGTCCAGAATGACATGGACGCGTTCGAGCGGGATGCATCGACATACTGATCCCCTATGGCATGTGGCTGGTTCGCGGTGAATAACGAGCCGAAATTTGAGCTGAGTGTCAGATTAAGACCCTGAGCGCCCCAGACTGTCCCACCGCCTGACGAAACTGTCGACTGACCCGTGCCGGCAATGAACGTCAGATTGCCCGCGACGGAAAGATTGAGATCCGCACCATGTGTCACGGTCAGGTTGCCCGCCGCGGAAATCGTATCCCGCACCGCGCCGACGACCGTTGCATCGCCGCTTGTCACCGTGATCCTTGAGGCTGTCCCACCGAAGACCGTGCTGTTATCAGCGACGCGAATAGTGTTGTTCGATGAAAGATCGACGACGGCGGCGTTGGTGTAAAGTGTCGCGGTGGCACCGCCGCCGATCAGACTGACCGTGTCGATCGCGCCTTGTACGCCATTGATCGTGTCCTGACCTTCCGATCGGATGTAGTTATTGGAACCACCAAGGTTGAAGATGCTCTGGCCCTTGCCGCCTTTGATCATGTTTGTGCCGGCGCCGCCAGTAATCGTATTGTTGCCGTCACCCGTCACAATATCCCAATTCTGCCGGGAGCCGGAAACATCGATATTATTATTACCGGCCCTGGCGGCGATCTGGCCGCCGACATTACCGAATTTAGCGTCAATTCCGTAAGCGCTATCGGAGATGAGGCGGACATATTGGGCGGTGTTCCCGGTGCCGTCGATCGTGACGCGCCCGTTCGGGGACGTGCCACTCATCGCGCCGACAAATAGATAAGCGTAACTTCCGTTGAGTTTATAGGATCCGGCGTCAGTGATAATGCCTTCAGCCGGGGCACTCGCCGTGCCCGTGCCATTATTATCACCTGACGTGAGGACAGAAGCTTGAAGCGTATTGGCCGAGGCATATTGCGCAATGCTTTTGGCGTAGTCGTTGATGATCGCACCGAGCGCGTCTGTGCCGACATTTTCAACGATGATATTAACCTGTTTCCCAGGGATAACAACGTTTGACACGGCACCACCTGTTGTTTCGGGCGTCAAGGAAAGTGATCGCCCCGTTGAGCTGAGGTCGGAATAATTTAAAGATCTGGAATTGTCGTAAGTCAGTTGCGGGTTGGCCACCGTCAATGTCCCCGACTTGTCGGTCGCGAGGCCGGTCCCGTTACTCTCAATGCCGTAATAAACACCCGTCAAATACCAGTGGCTGAGATCTTTAAGCGCGGCGGCATCCGCGGGATGGGCTTTGGCAATCGCGTCGATGGCATATTTAAGGGCCTGATTGACGTCGATCGTCGCTTTGTAGGTCACACCGGACGTCGAGGGATTATCCACTTTGATATAGGAGGTTGATTTACCGGTGATGTTGTAAATGATCTTTGTTTTATCGGACATGCTTGTGTAAGCGACCGGAGACCCACGACCATCGAAAGTCGGGATTTGCAAAAACAGGCCATACTGTGTCGTGCCATTATCAAATTGCAGGGTGAAGTTGATCCCGCCTTCAATGAAGCCGGTTGAGCCCTTGATGTTGCTGACGGCGATATCCGTTGTCAGCGTAATCGGGTGGTCGAAGGAGTAAGCTGTGCCGAAATTTTTTGCGGTGGCGATCTGCTGGTTATTCAGCGTCCCGCCCTGAACCGACATTTTATAAACGTAATTTCCATTCTGGGGATCTTGATAAACGGCATATTGTGAGCTGCCAGCCGTAGAACTTGACGAGCCTTGCTGCCAATTACCGACAGAATAACCATTTGCGTTATCCCAGACGAGGTTATCGCGCCCTTTGAGCGGGTCAAACGTCTCGCCCGCATTCCATTGAATTTCGCGCCAATCAGTATCGTACCCTCCTGGGAGGTTGGGTTGCACAGGGTTAACGCAAATATCGCCATTTTGCGTGTCCTGTGTATTCGTTGATAAATTCGGACCCGTTTTGCTCGGGTTCGAGACGATATATTTCACATCTGTATATGACGTATCGCTCATAGTAAGTAAAACCTCTTAACCCGTCCCCTTTTTTTTGGGGATCCAGACTTATTTCGTCAGAGTTAGGGGCCATTTTGGAGACAAGTATTCGAGCAGAGCATTTTCATGCTCTGCTTTGTCGATGTTTACTTGGGGCCGAAGCGCTGAAATTGGTCGTTTCAGCGATATTGCCTCACATTTAATGTATATATCCGAAGGGCAACCTGCTTTTACTTTCGGTCCTGCCCCGCGGCCTGGGTGATGGTATCGATCGGGGATCGAGACCCCGCGTAACCATCATCAAATACGAAAACTCCAAAACACCTATAACCTCGGGCAAGAGAGGCAAAAATCTCTTTGATTGACGTGAGATCAATCGACGATCAGGGTCCCGCCTCCTTGCTCCGGCTTAATGAACGCAAAGAGTTGGAAAAAGTTAAATGTGTTAAAATATTTTTTTATCTTTCGTTCGTAAATGGGATGTTCTAACGCTCAGCATCCCTCCACGCCGTCCGGATTTTAATCCGGGGCCATCCGAAACACTTCGTGAGAAATCGCCGTTCTCATCTTCGGAAAAACGCGTGATCGGGAAGGGCGTAAAGGGCGATCCATGGGGCGGGCGCAACGGGACGTTACGCTTGGCGAAACTGCTCTTTCCGCCATCTTTGAAAGCCCGGTCACGCGCATGAAAAATCGCTCAAACCCCTCAAAACCGGGCTTTTACCGGTCTTTCTGACCTGACTCAATTGGTTCCAGGCTTGATTTGTCGTCGCTTGAAGTCGGTTGGTGGATCGGGAAATTTCGTGGCCGACATGGGGCGCCAATCGCGGTGGAAGCTCGTCCCGTTTCCATGAAAAGCCGATACGTTAAACGGGTGAGGAAGCCCTTCAAAGAGGGTTGGTCAGTCAGCCATTGAGCGCAATATCGCAAATATAAAACATGGTTTAATTATTAAAGGTGAATTAAAAAATGACCGTAAAGAGGGTCATGTCGGTTAATTTTTTTTTAAGTTCTGACGCGGCTTATTCTCTTCACCTTCGAGAGACATATTTGGTTTGGAATTTGCGCCTGTCAATGCTTATGCATGAGGGTGCCATCTGGCGTCATCATGCCCTGGTTGAGCGGACTTTCCCGGCCAGCGTGATACGTTGTTCATTGGCGGTGGTATGAACGATCTTGACCATGCATATACGGTGGGTTTTGAAGCGCGTGGGGAGATTGACCGAGGTTTATATGGACTTCGGACGTATCTTCCGGCTGTTGGGGCGAAGGTTGAGCTTCGTGTTGCGGGTGCGTTTGAGAAGACTGAGTAGAGTTATGGCCTGAGTGTTCTGTCTGCGTGACCCTGCCCACGCGGGCGGGCGGGGTTATTTTGGGGGGGTGCTGCGGACGGGCTGTTACCTGCTATTTTATGCGCAGGGGGCCTGTCGGGATGGGAATGGTTTAAGATGGTTGCGGGGGCAGGATTTGAACCTGCGGCCTTCAGGTTATGAGCCTGACGAGCTACCGGGCTGCTCCACCCCGCGATGATGGGGGATGCGTGATGTAATCCCCTGTTGTTGTATGTTTGATGTGGGTGGGTCAGGAGACCTGGCGGCGACCGACTTTTCCGCAGCTTAAGCTGCAGTATCATAGGCGCTGGGGCGTTTCACGGCCGAGTTCGGGAAGGGATCGGGTGGAAGTCTCCCGCCATGGCCACCAGGTCATCTGGCCCACCCTTTTCAGGGTGGAGAGGCTGGTGCATGCCCTGTCTCGCTTAATGAGTGAGACGGGATGAGGAGAAGGGGTAGGATGAGATGAGAGACACGCAATGGATGCGTGGATGACTGCTATGTATGTGCATGCTGCTTTCCTGTGAGGGAGAGCGGCGTTGATGTGAGTAATAAGGGCGATTAGGACTGGTCAGCTGCACGTGTTACCACGCTTTCACACCCAGCCTATCGACGTGATGGTCTTTCACGGCCCTGTGAGACCTTGTTTTGAGGTAGGTTTCCCGCTTAGATGCTTTCAGCGGTTATCCTGTCCATACTTAGCTACCCGGCGGTGCCGCTGGCGCGACAACCGGTGCACCAGAGGTATGTTCATCCCGGTCCTCTCGTACTAGGGACAAATCCTCTCAAGTCTCTTACACCCACGGCAGATAGGGACCGAACTGTCTCACGACGTTCTAAACCCAGCTCACGTACCACTTTAATCGGCGAACAGCCGAACCCTTGGGACCTGCTCCAGCCCCAGGATGTGATGAGCCGACATCGAGGTGCCAAACCTCCCCGTCGATGTGGACTCTTGGGGGAGATCAGCCTGTTATCCCTAGAGTACCTTTTATCCGTTGAGCGATGGCCCGTCCACGTGGGACCACCGGATCACTATGGCCGACTTTCGTCTCTGTTCGAGCTGTCACTCTCACAGTCAGGCGGGCTTATGCCATTGCACTCGACAGTCGGTTTCCGACCGACCTGAGCCCACCATCGCGCGCCTCCGTTACACTTTGGGAGGCGACCGCCCCAGTCAAACTGCCCACCATGCAGGGTCCCGGACCCGGCTTACGGGTCGCGGTTAGACATCAAAGACAGTCAGGGTGGTATTTCAAGGATGGCTCCACACAGACTGGCGCCCATGCTTCATAGCCTCCCACCTATCCTACACAGAATGTCTCTGATGCCACTGCAAAGCTGCAGTAAAGGTTCATAGGGTCTTTCCGTCTGACCGCGGGTACCCCGCATCTTCACGGGGAATTCAATTTCGCTGAGCCGATGCTGGAGACAGTGGGGAAGTCGTTACGCCATTCGTGCAGGTCGGAACTTACCCGACAAGGAATTTCGCTACCTTAGGACCGTTATAGTTACGGCCGCCGTTTACCGGGGCTTCAATTCAATGCTCTCACATCTCCTCTTAACCTTCCGGCACCGGGCAGGCGTCAGGCCGTATACGTCGTCTCTCGACTTCGCACAGCCCTGTGTTTTTACTAAACAGTCGCTACCCCCTGGTCTGTGCCACCCGCACATGGTTGCCCACATACGGGTCTCGCTTATCCCGAAGTTACACGAGCAATTTGCCTAGTTCCTTCAGCATCGTTCTCTCAAGCGCCTTGGTATACTCTACCAGTCCACCTGTGTCGGTTTCGGGTACGGTCTATATGCCAGAGCTCTTTCCCGGAATGCTCCAAAAGCCTGTCCAATCCATTAAGAACAGACAACATCTCGCATTCGTCACTTCTGGCAGGCCCAGTAATATTCAACTGGTTCCCATCGACTACGGCTTTCGCCCTCGCCTTAGGGGCCGGCTTACCCTGCGTGGATTAACCTTGCGCAGGAACCCTTGGACTTTCGGCGACAGTGTTTCTCGCACTGTTTGTCGCTACTCATGTCAGCATTCGCACTTCCGATATCTCCAGAGAGGGTCACCCCGTCTCCTTCGCAGACTTACGGAACGCTCCGCTACCGCGCATACAATGTATGCACCCACAGCTTCGGCACGTGGCTTGAGCCCCGTTACATTTTCGGCGCAGGGTTTCTATTAGACCAGTGAGCTATTACGCTTTCTTTAAAGGATGGCTGCTTCTAAGCCAACCTCCTGGTTGTTTTGGAATCCCCACATCCTTTCCCACTTAGCCACGATTTAGGGGCCTTAGCTGGTGGTCTGGGCTGTTTCCCTCTCGACAATGGACCTTAGCACCCATCGTCTGTCTGCCGTGCTCATACTCCTCGGTATTCGGAGTTTGGTTAGGTTTGGTAAGGCTTTGGGCCCCCCTAGCCCATCCAGTGCTCTACCCCCGAGGGTAATACACGACGATCTACCTCAATAGATTTCGCGGAGAACCAGCTATCTCCGAGTTTGATTGGCCTTTCACCCCTAGCCACAGCTCATCCCCGACTTTTTCAACAGGCGTGGGTTCGGCCCTCCAGTGCGTGTTACCGCACCTTCAGCCTGGCCATGGCTAGATCACTCGGTTTCGGGTCTTCTGCCAGCAACTCATGCGCCCTATTCAGACTCGCTTTCGCTTCGCTTACACCTATCGGCTTAGGCTCGCTGCAAACAGAAACTCGCTGACCCATTATACAAAAGGTACGCCGTCACCCCATAAGAGGCTCCGACTGCTTGTAGGCATTTGGTTTCAGGTCTCTTTCACTCCCCTCATCGGGGTGCTTTTCACCTTTCCCTCACGGTACTTGTTCACTATCGGTCATCAGGGAGTATTTAGGCTTGGAGGGTGGTCCCCCCATGTTCAGACAGGGTTTCACGTGCCCCGCCCTACTCAAGAAATTATCCAGGAACTACGCATACGGGGCTATCACCCTCTCTCGCCAGACTTTCCAGACTGTTCTGCTTCCCTTGAATAATCTACTGGCCTCCTCCGCGTTCGCTCGCCACTACTAGCGGAATCTCTGTTGATGTCTTTTCCTCCGGGTAATGAGATGTTTCAGTTCCCCGGGTTCGCCTCATAAACCTATGAATTCAGTCTATGATACCTATCGCTAGGTGGGTCTCCCCATTCAGATATCCACGGATCAATGCCTGCTCGCGGCTCCCCATGGCTTTTCGCAGCGTGCCACGTCTTTCATCGCCTCCTGATGCCAAGGCATCCACCAAATGCCCTTCTCATACTCAC